>NZ_JBSJXX010000001.1:0-13918 GCF_053667615.1 Vagococcus sp. JNUCC 83
ATGGTTTTTAAAACAATAAGAAAATTTTGGAAATATAATACATTCCTTTTTTTCTTAATAACTTTAGAATCAGGAGGCATAATATTATCTACTGTTTATCTATCGAAGATAATGGATAGTTTAATCAATAGTAATAAATATGCTTTTTTTGAATCATTCTCAATATCTCTTTTTCTATGGTTAATAGCCTTAGCCTCAGGTTATATTAAAAATATCCATGTAGAATATGCTAAACAAAAACAGGCTTTGTATATTAGAAATAAAATCTTATCAAGTATATCTGTTAAATCATATGAAGATTTTCATGATAAACAAATAAACGAGTATATATCTTGGTTGACTGTAGATATAAATACATTAGAAGAACAATGTTTTGGAAACTTTTATTTAGGTATATCGAGTTTCACTTTAATTGTTTTTTCAGCAATAGCAATACTTAAATTTAACTATGTCTTATTAATAATAGCTATAATAGCAGCTGTTATAATGACAACTGTTCCTAATAAATTACGAAAACAACTAGATAGTAAAAATATATTTTTATCTAAATCATCAGAAAAGTATATTTCAAAAGTAGATGAATGGATTAAGGGATTTCCAACATTGATTTCATATAATAAAAATTACTTATTGAAAAAACAATTAAATATAGAAAATGAGAAAATAGCAAATGTAAAAAGTGATCTAGGAAAAACAAAGGCAATAATAAATTCTACTATTAGATTTCTTTCGGTTGTTTTTCAATACAGTATTATTTTTGTAACAGGCGTATTTGTACTATCAGGTAAACTTTCAGGTGGAGTTATATTTTCAATAGGTGATCTAACAGGGAATTTTTTTGGTAATATGAGTTTTTTTATAAATGAAGTTACTATGTTTTTTTCTACATCCAAGATTATTGATAAAATAAATTTTGATAATAAATTAGAGGATATTGATATGTATGCAAACGATAATGAATTTACTTTTACTAATCAAATCAAAGTAAAAAAAGTAGAATATAATTATCCCAATGGACATAAAATATTGATTCCAGATATGACCTTTATGAAAGGTGGAAAATATGCTGTTTTAGGAAAGAGCGGTACAGGTAAAACAACTTTTTTAAATATACTCTCAAAGAATTTAGATTATTCTAAAGGGAGTATAGAAATAGACAGTAAAAACATAAAGCATATAAACACTCAAAAATATCGAAATAAAGTATCATACGTAAAACAAAAACCATATATATTTGATATGAATCTTTTTGATAATATATCTCTCCTAGATAGTTTTGATAACGAAAAAGTAAAAAATATTGTAGATAAATTTGAGCTGACAGATTTAGAGAATGTAGATTCTTTAGGTTTGTTCGGTAAAAATATATCTGGTGGACAGGCTCAAAGAGTTGAAATAGCACGGAGTTTAATACAAGGAAAGGATATTCTATTAATTGATGAGGGTACAAGTAATTTAGATAAAAATACTTCTTACATAATAGAGAAAGAAATTTTATTGAATCCTGATCTAACAGTTATCTTTGTAACTCATCATTTAAACCCTGAATTGGAAGGATTATTTACGCACATTTATGAATTTTAGTTATTTAACTTCAAGGTAGACATAATCTCGCTTTTACGAAGTGCTACACTTACCAACCAATCGAGACACCCACTTTGTGAATCCCAACTGGTCTACCTAAAATTAAAAAAAGAAACCTTATTTCTAGGGTTTCTTTTTTTTTGAAGATAGTGAAATTTGAAAATCAGTTCGAGGGGATTTTGTTATTATTAAGTTTAATATTACTAGTAACATTAAACTTTTTTTAGCGAGACATTCCTCTACTTTTTTGTTGCTCTATTTGTTTTTCTCGTGTGATCAATTGTTTTAACCATGTTGTTAATTGCTGAATCCATTGAGTTAAGCGATTTTCAGGGATATATCGCTTTATTTTATTTTCTTCAAGAGTCTCTTTCCAATCTGAACATTCATAAGAATCTCGTGGTTTTTCGTCATGCTCGAGTTTGTCTAAAATAATTCGACCTTCGTATTCTATTTGAGACATAGAAAAATCAGTTTTTCCTGTATCTTTTAATAAACTCTTTAGAACTCTATTATTATCCCTTACTTGTAGTGCATGTTCTTGCGTTTCTTCTAAGTCTTGTTTCAGACTTCTATTTTCTTGTTTTAAATGATTAATATGATTATCTCGCCCATCAAGTTGTACCTTATGATTAGCTATTTTTTCTGTTAAATTTTTGACCTTTTTATCTAGGTTATAGTTGGTAGTTTTGGTTAATTCTGCTTCTTTTTGAACCCCACCTATAAACTCTTTTAAATTAGTTAAGTTTTTGGTATCAACGATCGTTTTTCCTAAAAATGTTTTTTCAAATTGATTGGTTAAATGAGTCCATTGATCTTGGACATCATACACATTTTGAGTTGAGACACCTATATTTTTAACTTCTTTTATTTTTTTATTGATATGCTCTTTTCTTTGAGATAGCTCGGTTTCTTTTTCAGCGATTTCTTTTGCCATTTTTTTGATAATTTTAACGTCATCAATGCCAATCGTTTGATTGTTTAAAATGCCCTCCTGGTAAATGTGAGGAATGTGTTGTTTGAGATAGTTATCCAGGTCTTGATGAAAAGAAGACAGTTCTTTCCTGGTTAAAACTTCTTTGGCAGAGACTTTCTCACGTTGTTTTTTTTCATCAAAAACAACAGGGATAAAGGCATAATGCAAATGAGGAGTCGTTTCATCATGATGAACGGTTGCAGATAACACATTTTGACTACCATATCGTTCATTCAAAAAATCGACTGTTGATTTAAAAAATTCTTTTTGAGTACTCATTGTTTCTTGTTCAAGTGATTTAGGAAGTGTCACAATCCAGTCAGCCATAACTTTAACATCAGCACGATTAAAGCAGTAAACCTCGGCTAATCTATTTTTTAACCGTTGGTTCATATCACCTTCTTTATCACACAAATCATAATTCAAATAAGTTAGTTCTGAATCAATGTCAGGGTTAGAATGATTGGTTGTTTTTCTTTCAATGTGAATGGATAATCCGTTCACAGAACCTTGGGTAAATTTTTCAACGTGAGCCATGAGAAAACCTCCTAAATAAGTTGAGTTCATCATAGCATGGTTAGAGGACCAATTCAATTTGGTATAGCTCGTTATACCAAAAAAATATTTTGGCACTCGGTCTGCGACGCCTTTCGCCTGGAAACAGGCGAGCTAAAACGTTCAGATAAAATCGCCTTTAGGCAATTTATGATCTTCTCTTTTTTAGCCTACAGCTGTCCAAATTGTTGCCAATTTAGAGTCGCTGCTTTTTCATTTTCAACGGTGGCTAGATTGCCAATGGTTAAAAATGAAAAAAGAGAACCTATTAAGGTTCTCCAAAAATTTCAAATAGATGTATCTGTAATCATGATTTCATAGCCAACAACTTTTCGTCCTCTTTTTTGTGTAGTAACAAAAAATTCGCATGCAATTTTTTCTTCTAACTCCTCGATAGAACGTGTGATAACTTTTTGAAAAAATTGTCCAGCAGTCATACGAGAGTCTTTGCCTAAAAACCATGACTGCCAGTTTTCTAAATCAGCAGAAATAGTTGTATATTTTTCTGTCCCTCTTCTATGAGATTCCCAAAGTTTTAACATAATCAATGAATATTTCCCATTAATTCTAGATAGCTCATTTAATCTAAAACTATAAAAATGTTCTTTCAAATCAAAAACTAAAGGAGCTGCATCTTCAGAAAATTTAAATTTAACAACGCCGTTTTCTAAAAATTTAATTCTAGAAAATAATTGAGTCATTAAAATACCACTAACACCATCTTCAACAATAGGTAAATACAAAGCAGTATTTTCATTTAATTTTTTAAAAGCTTTAGCAATTCTAGAATAAGAATCACCAGAAGTATTGAGATTAAAATGTTTAATGATTTCCAATGCAGATACTTCGTATTCATCTTCTAATTTAGAATCCTTAGTAACATAGCTAAAGCAATAGTCTAATACACGTTGTTCAAAGGATTTTAATCCACCAAATGACTTAGCTAAGTCATTCCCTTGAACGACTAAGTAATCTTGACGTGCTAATAAATCTTTTATTGCTAATTCAGCTTTTTTATTTTTCAAATTACACACCTCTATCTATCCAATAAAACAATAATACCGAATAACACGAAAAAATGCAAATAAGGTACTTATGACGTGGAAAATGGTATTTATGACGTGGAAAATGGTATTTATGACGTGGAAAATGGTATTTATGACGTGGAAAATGGTATTTATAACCTCTGAATACATTGATATAACAGTCTTTAGCAAGCTCCTAAAGTATTTAAAGTATTTAAAAGTAATCTTTAAAGTATTTACTTAATAGGGTAAGCAATTAAGTTTATTTTTATTTTGATAAAAAACTAACCCAAAATACAAGAAAAAAGGAGTGAGAGAAAATCACTCTCACATTTTACTTGCAGCAGTCGCTATACGCTCCTTTGCTAAAAGATTAAACCATTTGTTAAAGAGATTCTTTGCATAGCCTTAAAACGAAAAAAAAGAGCTGTTTACGCTCATTTAGATAAAACTCTTAGTTCGATAAATAAAACGTCTTTCAGACGGTCAGGGTAAACCCTAACAACCCTAGAATTAAAATCAGTAGCAAATGACAATAATAAAAAGCAAATTTATTTCCACCACTGCCACCATTTTTTAGAATCTACATTTTCTTCTAGTAGTTTTGTATTCTTTTGTTGCTCATAAAGTAGTAACTGTTGTTGTTGTTGGAGAGTTACATTTAATGTTTTGTTCATTTCAGTTAATTCTTCAATCTGCTTGTTCTTAATTTCAATTTCTGACTTCATAATTTCAATTATCATGTCACTATCGTTGGTTTTAAGCGATTCTTTATTTTCTTTATTTTCAGTAATTTCATTGTTATTATCAGATGAAATTACTGATTTATCTTTTAAGCCCTCTTTAATCTGCTCAAACGCATTCATATCATACAAAAACGTACGTCCATTTTTTCCAGAATGTTTAATTTCATTGTTATTAATGAAACGATAAACCATCATTTTTGAAATTTGTAGTTTTTCAGAAATCTCTGTAACGCTTATCATATATGAATTTCTCCTTAATTTCATTGATAATAACAATGATAACAATGAAATTAACAAAAAAAAAGCCCTTAGTCATTTGCTAAGGGAAAACAGGAGTTCTTTTATCTACTTTGGAGGAGTAAATAAAATGAATTAATTTAGATCATAACCATAACCATAACCATTTCTTTTCTATGAATAATTAATTAAGAAATTTGATATAATACTTGTGCTGTCTTCCTTTTGGCTGAAATCTTCAGCAAGAAGGGAGGTTATTCAATTGCATATCTTATTTGGAATCGGTGAGATGTGTAATGGCTTTTGATTAATACGAATTTCATTTCATGTCTATTAGTAAAAAATATTAAATGTGATAAAATTAACTTTATCGAAAATATAAAAAAGAGAATTATATAGGAACCAATAAGGTTATCTATATAAAATCTCTTTTGAAGTTTGTAATTTTAAATATGTTAGACATTATATACAAACAAGTAATTGATTGTCAATAGAGAGGTGTATATTTTTTTGCTATGGAGAAAAAAAATTTGGAAAGAGAATATTTTTTAGATTTATTAAATAATAAAATTAGGCATAAGTCTATATCAACACATGACAACTTTTTTGGAGTAGCTAGAGAGTTTATTCAACTTAATAGAGATATTCAAATATCTTCAGAAAAAACTTCATCATTATTAGAAAAAAGTAGAGAAAATTATAAAGAATTATTAGCATTTAGTATAAAAAAAAATATTTTATTTAAATATAAAAGTTTGTTTCAGGCTGATTTTAAAGAATTATTAAAAGTAATACAAACATGCCCTTGTGATTATGAATACTTAGGGATAGTATTAAATACTTTTTTAAAGAAAGTTGAAAAAGAATATTTTAAAGCTATTCATAAATTGCTAGATAGTAATGAAAGAGTTGAATTTGAAGATATAAAAACATTAGTAGATGATTTTTTTCAAGAAATTATTATTAGAGAAATACCAATAGAAACTGTAAAACCTCTATTGAAAAAATACCCTGAAGAATTCCTTTTAAAATTAAATACCAATCTTAACCTTGGTAAGGCTATTAGTGATGACACATACGTGCTTTTAAAAATTAATACTCCTGATGAAATAAGAAAAGATACACATTTCTATCTAAATGAAATTTTATTTACTAAATTATTTGATAATAACTATAAGTTAATTAATAACAACCATAGAGAACTATCAATTGATGTTATAAAAAAAATAGAGAATAAAGTTACAAATGAAGACATACCAGATAAATATTCTAAAAAGAAATCAGAAGTTTATATTATAAATTTAGGAGAAGTAAATGGTTTTGATAATTTTTCTAAAATAATTATTTTAGAGAAAATGCTAGATAATAATTTTAAATATTTTCATATGATGAATTCACAAAAAGATTCTAATGTATGTCATCCATTGGCAATTATATATAATATAAATACTGATACACATGAGTTATATATGATCCCTAAAAACACCAGTAATCTTTTAAAAAATCAAACAAACAAATTTATAAAAGATAAAAATGATTTTCTTAATGAGTTTATTCAAATATCTTTTAACGGTGGACAAGAAATATCAACATATCAAGCAATTTTTAGATTAATTAACTTATTGGATAACTCTGATAATTTAACTCCAGAAAATCAACTTATAATTTTATGGTCTTGTATGGAAAAAATTATAATTAATATAGAAGGTGGATCAATTATTCAAAAAGTTGTAAAAATAAATCAACAAGCAAATGTAATGTATTCAATAAAAAATAAAATGAATATTATTTGGCATGAAATTATAAGAAAAGATATACCTGAGGTTTTGAAAATATTTGATAAAGCAATAGCTTCAAAAGAAGGCGGAAGAAGCAAGTATACATATGATCCAATTAATTTGATAGACGTTATACAAATTTTATCTGATGATGAAAAAAAAATAATACTAGAAAACTCTAAAACTTTAGGTATTAATATTTTAGAATTTGAAAAAATTATTTTAAAAAGTAAAACAGATTTAAAAACTTTTTTGAGACAAGAAGAAGATTTAATAAAACATGAATTTACAAGAATATACAGACATAGAAATCTATTAGTACATACAAATATAGATAATATAGATAATATTTACATTCACATACAAATATTACAAAAATATTTGTATGCTTTATTATCAATATTAATACATTATACTTTGAGAAATAATACGGTTAGTATTAAAGATATTTTATATTCTATAGATCTAACTTATAAAAGGTTTTGGGAAAAAGTAGAGTCATTAGAAGAAAATTTTAAATATGATGACATTTATCGGTTGATAAAATTTGAATATCTTTTTTTATAGTTATTTAACTTCATGGTAGACATAATCAAATATTATACGAAGTAAAAAGACCTCAACAATTAGGGACTGAACCCCTAAAATGAGACAGTAATAAAAACACCTATGCGATTACTTTTTTCCGATAGTCAACTGGAGATAAGTAGTCGTATTTTTGTTGAATTCTTTCTTTATTATAATAGTTGATGAAATTTTGTACAGTTTCAATTACACTAATTGTAGAGCTTCCAAGCTCTGGGTGTAATGAGAACGTTTCAGACTTTAGGATGGAATGAAACGATTCTATTGGAGCATTATCTGCAGGAGTCCCTTTTCGGGACATACTTCTGGTAATGCTCTTTTCTTTTGTTGCGTGATAATAAGCATATGAAGTATACACAGAACCTTGATCCGAATGAAGTATACATTTATCTGGAAGTTTAGGTAATTTATTTAGTGTGTCTAAAACACAAGATATGTCCTGTTTTTCACTTATTGTATAAGAAAGTATTTCTCCATTAAACAAATCCATAATGCTAGAAAGATAGAGTCTTTTAGGACCATAATCAAGATAAGTGATGTCTGTTGTTAGTTTTTCTAGTGGCTTACTTGAACTAAAGTCTCTATCAATTACATTAGTAGTTTTAAAATAAATAGAACCAGGACGTTTTTCTTTCTTTATTTTCACCTGACAACTCCATCCATATTTTTGCATAATACGCTGAACAACTTTATGATTCACTTTTATCTTTTTACGAAGTAAAAAAGTGATTTTTCGATAACCATAAGTGAACTTGTTTTCTTTACACAGCTGCTCAATCATTTTAATTCGATTATCGGCAACATATTCTTTCTTAGACCAACGATAGTAAGTACTTCTAGCTATCCCAAAATAGTGACATAACCATGTTATAGATAGTTTTCCTTTATAAGAATCAACTAAATTTATGAATACTTCTTTTTCCACATCCTTTCCAACTCCTTGTATTTTTTTAAAACATCAATTTCCTGTTTCAAGTACTTGTTTTCTCTTTCTAGAACTTCTAAAGGTGAAAAGTGTTCATTACCTTTTCCATAAGTATATTGTTTTCCCACACCTTGAGAGAATCGATAAGATTCTCCATTTCTATACCATTTCCACCATGTTTTCACCTGAGTTTTATTCCGAATGTTGAGTTTATTCATAATTTCTGATGTTGTTTTACCTTCAAGTTTCATTTTTATAGCTTCTTCTTTTACTTCTACTGGATAAGCAATCCTTTTAACCATAAAAAATACACCTCCGTTAAATTCATTTTACATGAATTCAACAGGGGTGTTTTTATATTTGTCTCATCTTTTGGGGTCAGTTCCATTATGAGGTCTTTTATTTATATATGTCTCTACGATGACCGATTTCTAAAACTAGAATCGTTATAGTGTCATCATCTATGTTTGCCAACAAACGATAATCGCCTATTCTATATCGCCATTGCCCACTTTTATTACCTACTAATCCTTTTCCGTGAGCTCGAGGAGAATCAGTTCCTTCTAAGTTCTTAGAAATCCAAGATAATATAAGTCTAGCTTGATGTTTATCCATCTTTTTTAGTGATTTTTGAGCATTTTTTTCATACCGAACGGTGTATTTTTTATCCATCATAATCCTAATTCTAGAAGCATATCTTTATGTGAGATACTTTCGTCACTTAATTCATGAGCTTTCATTGCTTTTTCATATAAAGCCATATCAATTTGATCTTCCAGCCCCTCTAATAATTTAGTCCTAGCCAATTCTGATAAACTTAATCCATTTAAATCAGCCATAGATTGAATAAATGATTTTTCCTCATCCGTAACTCTAAATGTAACAGTACTCATATAAAAAACCTCCTTGTGTACATTTGTTTTACATTCTTATTGTATTACAAATATATACAAGAAGTCAAATTTATAATAGTTAACATAAATCACGTTATAGGGAGTTAAGTTAATATAGTTTTTATGTTGTAGCGACAGTAAGATTTTATGATATTAAACAAAGGTTTTGCTGTTTTCTTTGCAAGAAATAACATGCTAATTCCTACTACACATAATAAAATAGAAAATCCTAATTGAGACCAAGTGAATGCTTGTAACCCCATTATATTAACAATCACTAAAATAATAGGACATAATAAAAAAATAATAGATACGAATAGTGCTGATAAAGTAACTGCTATAACAACGATCAAAGGTCCAAGAATAATATAAATATTAAATATTAAAACACCTAGCAATCCAAATATATTTATTTTTTTGTGTTCCATAACTTTTTCTCCTTCCTGATCTGTAAGTAATTCTTTCAAACTAATTCCATAAAATTTGCTAATATCTTCTAAAACATAAATATTAGGAATAGTTCTATTTTGTTCCCAACGTGAAACAGTTTGCCTAGATACAAACAGATGTTTGGCCAATTCTTCCTGCGTTAAATTATTTTTCTTTCTTAAATTTTTAAGTAGAAGTCCTATATCCATAAATAGTCTCCTTTCATAATTTCAATATACTTATTTTCTAGTAAAATTAAAGCACACAATCTGTTACATTGCTTAAATTCAATGGATTATAATATAAATAGTGAGTAAAAAAGCCTTCAGAATCGATTTGAGGCCCTTAAATTTATTTCTAGAGAAATTATAACTGTTTTATTTAAAAGTTATCAGAGTTAACATAAGCGAGATTATACCAAGTTTAAAATATTGTTAAATCAACAATGGCCATAATTTACTCTCGATATTTTAATTGATGTGAAGTACATTGGATTGATAGATGATAATTCAAACAATAAAGTGAAGGTGAAGATAA
Organism: Vagococcus sp. JNUCC 83; assembly: GCF_053667615.1. Taxonomy (NCBI): domain Bacteria; kingdom Bacillati; phylum Bacillota; class Bacilli; order Lactobacillales; family Enterococcaceae; genus Vagococcus; species Vagococcus sp. JNUCC 83. Next base: position 10,271 of record NZ_JBSJXX010000001.1, read on the forward strand.
ATGATAATAAGTGAAATGTTAAAAGAAAAAAGAAGCGAGTATGAATTAACTCAAGAACAATTATCTGAAAAGATATTCGTTTCTAGAAAAACAATATCTAATTGGGAAACAGGAAAAACAACTCCTGATATTGATAGTCTAATTCGCTTGGCTGATTTGTTTAATTTATCTTTAGACAATTTATTGTTGGAGGGGTCAGATATAGTGGAGAACATAAAAAAAATTGAAGCTGCAAAAGCTGCAAAGAAATATTTTTCATGTAGCTGGTTAACTAATATGATATTTATATTAATAATAGGCATACAAAGAATTTATGGAGAACAATCAACAATAGTTTTTATACTGTTAACTTTAGGAATAATTTTAAATTCATTTGTGATGTTTTACTTCTCTAAACAAGTAAAATTAACAAATGAAAATCAAAGTCCATATCAAGCAATAAAGAATCAAAATAAATGGTTGTTGATACCGTTTGTACTGCTTATTATCTTAGTATTATGGATTATTTTTATTGCTAAATAGTTATTTAATCTCCTGGTAAACATAATCAAACTTATACGAAGAATAAGGCTCTCGGAATTGGTTCTGAGGGCCTCTATAGTATTTCTTGGTACTAAGCATCTATTTTATTTTAAATTTGTCAGAGTTAACATAAATTAGTTGCAAAATTTGATATAATACTCATGCTGTCTTCCTTTTGGCTGAAATCTTCAGCAAGAAGGGAGGTTATTCAGTTGCATATCTTATTTGACGTCTTACTTGGAATTATGATTAATGTTATTGCCCATAGCATTAGTAAATGGCTAGATTCTAAGGACAAGAAAGACAGCTAGCCTCACGTTATTTGTTTGAAATAATCAAACAAGCAATGAAAAGAGAAAAGAGCCAGTTCGGTTGCCCCCGACTGGCTCTTTTTGGTTATTCAATGCACATCTTATTTGTAAAATCATTATATCATGATTTTAATTTTCTATCAAAATATCAATAATTTAGTTTTTATGAATCCACCCTATAATTATTGATTAATATAAATAAAATTATACCTAGTTAATGGTAAAAAATATCTAGTAATATTAAAGAATAAAGCTATCTATTTCTTTTTTCGCTATTTTATACAAAGAGTCATTATGTAAAAGTGTTAACATTTTTAACCCCTCATTAACTTGTTCCTCTTGATTAGATAAGAGACCATGCCTTATTAAGGATATAGATATATAATCAACTCTTTTACTTTGATAAGAGCTGCTTAATGCTTTTTTAGAAAAAAGAAAAGCAGTCTTTTTATCATTTTGTAATGAATAGAGAAGAGTTAGATTTAAATATATAGATGATTCTAATAAGATAATATTAGCAAAATTTTTGTACTTATCTAAAGATTTAACTAATTGTTTACTGATAAGAGAATAAGTATTTGGATCAAAAAAATGCAGACAACAATTAATTATTTTAATATCTAGAATAGTCCAAGAATCAACATTAGATAATTCTTCCCAGATATCTGCAGCATATATTTTAGAAAGACAGCTTAATTTATTATTTGAGGAATCTTCAACATGCTTTAAAACATACAATGTACTACGAATACATTTAATTGACTTACTGAAATTATTATCTAGATAGATATCACAAAGTGTAATTAAGTTATCAAGATAATCTAGATTACTATTGGAAAAAATATTATTAAATAAATATATAATCTGTTCTTTTCCAGTATAAGAATAATCATTTTTTATAAAGTTAAATTCTTCAAATGAAACATCAATAGAATTAAGTAAATAATCAAAATTACTCATAGATAGCATAATCTTATTATTTTCAAATTTTGAGATAGTTGTTCTTGATAAATTATTTTTTATTATATCTTTTTGAGAAATTTGTCTTGAGTTTCTTAGGAATTTAAAGGTTTCACCATCATTCATAAAATTGCCCTCCTATTGTGATGTGATTATAGTTTACATTACATGTGATGTGAAACACAATGAGTTAACATATCCTCATAGAGGTGAAGAATATGGATATTAATTATATCTTGTTAGCTAGTACATTTATTCTTTGGATTGTAGGAGGTTAGTAACTTATTAACCTTTTAATTAAATTTTAAAAGGAGGAAATTCTAATGTTTGAAATCACTAAAAATTCTGAATCATTATATGAACAAGCATCAAGAAGAACAACAAATAATTGTAATTGTCAATTACATACTTAAAAAAATAGGAGGAATTATTATGTCTTATTCAATTAAAAAAAATAACGATAGCATGCTTGGATCAGAAAAAAGAGTAATGTTAAATAATTGCAACTGTACTAAACCAATCTAAAGACTCACTGATAGTGAGTTTTTTTACTTATATGAAAAGGTGGTTATGATTTAGCATGGAACATATATTAAAATCTTGTGACCCAACAGGTGATTATACTTTTTTATTTAACACATTTAATGGCTGCTCAGTTAAATATTCTAATAATATTTTTAAAACTGAAGAAGAATTTTTAAAAAATAAAGATATTAATGATTTATTAAAAAAAGAAGAATTTTTTCAACCATGGGAATATAAATATGAACAAATTTTAAAAAAAGAAGAACAAATTTTAAATTTAGCTTTATTAATACATGAGAATTGTAATTTTCGGTGTACTTATTGTTATGAAAAATTTGAAAAAAATGAAATGAAAACGGAAGTTATGGAGTCTGTTGTTAAATTTGTAAAAAACAAACTCTGTAGTAGTCCTGAAATCCAACATTTACACATATCATGGTTTGGAGGAGAACCTTTATTAAATATCAAAGGCATTGAATATTTAAGTAATATTTTTATAAAGATATGTGATGAATCTAATATTGAATATTCATCAGACATTACAACTAATGGATATATGTTAACTTTAAGAAATTATAGAAAATTATCTCAATTAAAAGTGAGTAATTATCAAATAACTATAGATGGCCCTAAGGAATTACATGATTCACAAAGAGTTTTAGCGAATGGTGGAGGAACTTATAATCGAATTATAAATAATCTGATTAAAGTATCAACAGAGACATCAGATAACAATTTAATAGCTATTAGAACAAATATAGGTCCGGACAATATAAATTATATGAAAGACCATATTCAAAATTTAATAGATATTTTTGGAGAAGATAAACGTTTTGACTTTAATTTTCATAATATAGGCGATTGGGGAGAAACGTGCATAGATGTGATAAATAATAATGTCGCTTTAGATTTTTCTGAATTAGCAGTTGAATTAGGTGGTAAATCAGAAGGTATATTATGGAATCTAATGCCAAATACATATTGCTATGCAGGTAAAAAGAACAATTACATAATAGGAACAGATGGTCTAGTATATAAATGTACTGTTCTACTTTATGATGAAAGAAATATAATTGGAAAATTATTTAACGGTAAATTAGATATAGATCATAAAAAAGAGGCTATTTGGACTGAGGAAAAATTAACGAATAAATGTAATGATTGTTCAATAGCAATCAGTTGTTTAAATAAGACTTGTCCAGCAAGTACGCTAGAAAAAGTTGTACCTAATTGTGTGTTTACTAGAAAAGACTTAGTGAGAATGTTAAATTTAATGGATAAACAAAATTTATTTACATACGTAATAGAATAAGATATAGGGGGGGAAAGT
>NZ_JBSJXX010000003.1:0-15762 GCF_053667615.1 Vagococcus sp. JNUCC 83
AAATATTCTTTACCCTTTTTTACATAATTATACCACTTATAAATCAACTTCGTATAATATTTGATTATGTGAACTAAAGAATTAAATAACTATTTCTATCATTTATAAGTTTTGCTACTATTTTCAATAACATCCTGAAAAGTTTTTGGGTTCTCGATATTTGCTTGTGTTAAAGTAATCAAATAGCCGTCACGGTCTTTAACTGTAATTTCTGTAGCATTCCATGGTTGGGATGTTTTAGGTTCGATAATGTCATTTTTCGATAATTTTTTTCTATATCATCAATATTATCAACAGACAAATTTAATCTCAGACCATTTCCCACAGTGAAATTATCAGCTTGAATTAGCATAATATCCTGATATTTAGAAAGTCGTAAATGGTCCATAATTACTTCGCTTTTTTCATTTCTAAACTTAAATAGTGATGAAAAACCTAGTGCGTTTTCATACCATTTAGCAGATTTAGTAATATCTTCAACCATAATTTTATTAAAAGCTGGCATAATATAAAATTCCATGATTCTTCTCCTTTCTGTATTATAACTAAAAGTATAAAGGTTTACGCTACGTAAACCTCAAGCATAAATATTAACTTCGTATAATCACACATTATGTGAACTAAAAAATAATAAAAGCCCTCAGAATTTGATTTTTGAGGGCTTTTAATTTGTGTAATCATAATAAAGGTCATTTCATATCTAAGGTTTTTATTATTATTCCTTCTTTATCAACGATATTCACTTTTTCAATATAATTCTTATTTTCTCTAGTTGTATCTAATGGAATTTCAATACTTTTATCTTTAGGTTTAAAAATATTGAATTGCGTTCTTAAAATAAGATTGATTTCATTTTTAGAGGTATTTACATCAGTCATATAGCCTTTATACTTTTTATAGGTTGGTAATTCTAATTCAAGTTCTAACAATAAATTTTCTTTATCTTTTTTGATAATATTCATTTTTCTAATTTCCTCTTTATTAGATACTATCATTCCCCTTTGAAGAGTAAAAAAACTATAGGTAAGAATTAACGAAAAAATAAAAGTTAATACTGAGAATAAGATAATTCTTTTTCTTAAAAAATTAGTATCTTTTGATATGTTTTTAACCACTTGTTTATCTCCTTTCAACAAAGAATCTAAGGAAATATCAAGCAATTCACTTATCGAAATAATCAATTCCAGATCAGGATATGTTCTGTTAGTTTCCCAACTAGATATTGTTTTATCTGACACGTTCAGTATTTTCCCTAAATCTTTTTGAGTTAATTTATTTATTTGTCTATATTCTTTTATTCTTTTACTAATTTCCACTTAAGTTCCTCCTTACTTTTTAGTTTGATTTAACTATACTTAATTAGCGACCTATAGCACATAGATTTTTATCATATTACAATCTTGTCTTTGTAGAATGCGATTATAGTAAGCTTTTTAACTAGGAAGAATGTGGTCTATCTTAATCAATTATAAACTATAAGCAAAAAAGATTAGGAGGTTACCTAATCTTTTTTAATTGCTCATAAAAATTTTCATGTGTTCCGCATAATAATACAGGTATAATAATATCATCTTTTATTTCATAGGCAACTCTATAAGTTGTGCCTGCGTATTTAAACCCCTTTGTCCAAACGCCAGATAGATCTCCTATTTTTTGCTCTCCCGAATGTGGATCAACAGCTATTTCATCGTAAATCATATCTAAAAATTTTTCTTTCAAGGGTTTCTCTTTTAACTTTTTAAGATATTTTACTACATGTTTTGAAGGTATAACCTTATAAGTCAATTTCTGTTGCCAGCTCCTCTTTAGTCATAGGTTTAGAATTTGCAACAGTATCTTCAGCAATAGATTTAAACACTGAAGTTAATTTATTTTTTCTATTTTTAAACTCCTTTAATATATCTTGTGTATTATAGCCTTCTGAAATAATGTCAGCTAAAATATCTTCACTAAAATCAAAAAAATCTTGTTTAGGTTCTACAAATTCATATAGTATGCCATTTTCTACTAGTTTAGCTTCAACTTCAACACCATTAGGAACATCGAATTCTTTAGGAACAGTAAGCATAATAGAATTTCCCTGTTGCCTTGTTTTTGTAATCATATAATTCTCTCCTTCGTTATTATGTAATTACCATGTAATTACATAATACTTTGTTTATAATCTTTTTGCAAAAAAAAAATTCTTTTAGAAGTGTTTTTTAAAAAGTTTAATTGAGTATTAAGTACACCTTATTTTGATATCAAAAAGAAACGTATTTTATTTGTAATAAGTATCTTGTTTATCGTATTTATTGGTAATTATTTTGTTAGTACTCTTTATTTTTCAGCAAATACTACACATCTTAAGGTAAGTAATTTTAAAGTGATTCGTGATAATGAATATAAAGATACTGATCTCAATAAAGATTGGAATTCTATGGTAATAGGTAAGGTGAGATCTAAAAATATTTTCTTTAAACCTATTGCTAATAGTTTTTTAGTATCTGTAGATGGTAATACTGTAGTAGGACATATTGATTGGTCATTTAATTTATTTAATATTTTTAATTTTAACGAACCTGTAGTTGTCACACAAACGTTTATGATGGATGATACTACCTATCTGTCTCCATTGACATTTAAATTAGATAATTCTAAACAAATTATTCCTATTAAAAAGTATTAATAAGAAGTTTGATGTTTATATAACTTTCATTATTAATTCATCAATATACCGATAATCGTGAACTCAAAAGAGCCATAAATCAACGGAAGTCTGACCTTATGTGTCAGACTTCCGTTTTTTATGCGTTAATCATCATAATAATGAACTGAATTAGCTGATTTAATCGTTGATAAAACAAAAAACTCTCATCACATGATGAGAGAAGGAAGGATAAAAATGAAAAAAATTATTAGCTTTTATTTCTTTTTGGGGGAAAGAAACAAACGTGGATGGTAGGATTCGAACCTACACCTCAAGATAAGAGAATGAACAACTGTTAAATCTCACTGAGTTAAAACACCTCGTTCACCCACAAGTTAATTAAGTTTGTATTACTTTGTTGTTCACAAGAGATAGTTTATCTAAAATAACTTAAGATTCGCTTAAAAAAGTGTGTTTAAATAATAAACTTTATATGAACGGATATTGTACTCTATTTAGGGGTTGTTAGAGCTTGCCCTGACCGTCTGAAAGACGTTTTAATATCTTTATATGATATTTATATTAAACGAGCTTATAGAGCTCTTTTTTAGGCTCTACAAACTCATAAAATATTCCGTTTTCTACAAGTTTAGCTTCTACCTCAACACCATTAGGAACAGTAAGCATAATAGAATTTCCTTGTTGTCTTGTTTTTGTAATCATATAAATCCCTCCTCCAACTATAGGTAATTACTTTATTTATTATTTTTTTGCAAAAATAAAACTCCTTCAAAGACCTTTCTAAAGGAGTTTTTAACTAGTAATAATATTTGATTATGTCAATCAGTGAGTTAAATAAAATAATTGGCAATTGCAAAAAGGGATAATCCAAGGTTTGTAACAAGAAACCATCGTTGCATTTTTTTTAAATTTTTCCAATCTTTCCAAAAAGCAGCATAGCCAATTACAGAAAAAATAAACCATAAAACTGTGGTAAATAAATAGTCCATAATATTCCTCCCTTTTTATTTTAATATTATCATGTTTATTTACTTTCGTATAATCAACAGTTATGTTAACTAAATAATTATTAAAGAGGCTGACCCAAAAGTAACTTTTTTATGAAAATTACTAAACTAACGAAGTAAATATCATCAATAAATTAACTTCGTATAATTTGCTAATTATATAAGCTATGGTTTCCAAAAAACTTCAAGTTCCTCACATACAACATCCATTGCGGGAATATCAATTTCTACATTAAGTTCTTCAAAAATTCTTTCCCAGTACGCTTGATGCGATTTACGCCAATTAGATAATGTTTTATCTCCTTCTCCTTCTTTAAAAGCATGTTCTTCTGTAACTTTATTAAATGGTGTTACATAAATGTTAATTGTTCTCAAAATAGCTATTGGTTCTTCTTTGCCATTTAACAAAATATCAAAAAGATTCATATCAACTTCTGGTACTTCTTCATCGTCAATTTCATACTCAATTAATGAACCTGTAGTCGTTGTTTTTTCTCCTTTTAAAACTAAATTTGCTAATCTATCAGCCATTTCAGGAGAATCTCCAAAACTCCACGCAGAGCCAAACTTTATCTCAGCTAAATGTTGATGTTTACTTTTAAATGTTTCCCAAAATATTTTTTGTTCTTTATTCATATAATTCCACCTTTTTAGAAATTAATATATCATATTATTCAACTTCGTATAATCACGCTTTATCGTCACTCTGACAAATTTTAAATAAAACAAGTATAATTTATCGGAAAATAAATTGAAGGGCCTCAGAATCAATTCTGAGGCCTTTATGATGAATCATACGATTAATTATATTTACACCGAATATAACAATTATTTCTTTACTCCCCTATATATATCGTTTCCTTTGTCATCAGTTAAAGGAAATTCTTCGTATTCTTTAGACATTTTATCTCTAATAACACCTGGTATTGAATCCCAAGAGATAAAAGAAATACTTCGTACATATGAACCTTTATGTTGTACCATAGCATAATTTTTCCCTTCAGGTGATTGACCTCCTGAAAAAGTTAAAACACTGGACGTTCCAAATGGTTCATCCATTACCATTATATTTTTATATGGATCAGGAAATTGTGGTTCACCATCATCACTTTTTTTTGCACTATATTTTTGTCCGTTATTATACGTTACTTCTTTGGGAAGTGTGGCATAACCTATTTTCATTTCCATAAAAGGATTCAGTCTGTCCACCCACTCATTTTTATATTGATACACGTTAAGGAATATAATTCCCATTACAATGATAAGACTCCCAATTATCAAAATATATTTATAGACTTTTTTTAGTTTTAGATCTTTATCTATCTTTTTTACCATTGCTCCATCCTCCTTCAAAAATTCATCAAGAGAAAGGTTAAATATATTAGATAACTCTATAATCATGGAAATATCAGGATAAGTTCTTCCTGTTTCCCAACTAGAAATTGTTTTATCGGATACATTTAATAAATCTCCTAACTCTTTTTGAGTTAAATTATTAGAACTTCTAAATTTTTTTATTTTTTTATTAAGTTCCATTGGAATAACCTCCTAACACTATTTTATTTAATATACATTAAAAAAGTAGCTTTAAGTTGTAGATTTACTATATTAGTCACTCTATAAAGTGTAGACTAACTTATTTAGCTTAGTTTAACGGTCTTTATTTTAATTCTGACAAGTTTTAAATAAGACATCTATATATTTACTTCAAAATGTATTTAAGGGGCTCAGAATTAATTCTGAGCCCCTTATTCTTCGTTAAATTTTTTCTTATGTCTACCATGAGATTAAATAACTACTTATTGTCATATTTATCAATTTTGTAGACGCCGTTCAATCTCTTTTTCTCTTTTGTTAAAAAGTTTAATAAATAGATATTCATAAGCATGAGTACCAGCATACTCACTTTCACTCCTGTTCCCATTGAAAAACTTTTAACTTCAAATAATGAGCTTAAACTAATTGTAATAACAAATATAATATTTATAACATAAGAGAAACTCCAAATCTTTTTGTTCTTTTCAATTTCCTCACCAATTTTTTCTCTTTTAATAATATTTTTAGTCACTTTATTTCCCTCCAATAATAAATTATCTAAAGATAAATCAAATAAGTTTGCTAATCGAATTAAGCTATCTAAGTCTGGAGTTGTTTTTCCTGTCTCCCAATTTGAAATTGTTTTTTTTGAAACGAATATTTTTTCTGATAGTTGTTCTTGGGTTAACTCGTATTCAGCTCGTTTTTCTTTTAGCATTTTTCCTATTTCCATTTATCTTCACCTACAATTTACTATTTAAGTTTTTCTCTCTCAATCCAATGTATTGCACTTCAATTAAAAAGTCGATAGAAAAGATTTTCTCCTATTGATATAACAAGGTTTTAAACTGATTTTTATGCTATACTTCATTTTGGCAACTGCCCCTTAAGGGGGTGTTTAAATTGTTTGAAAAGTTACTTTCGTTGGTTATCGCACCACTTTTAGTGGGACTAATATTAATTTTAGTTGATCATTGGCTAGATGATTAGAAGATAATCAAGCAGTTGTCACTAGCTCCAACGCTGAGTCGCAACAGTGAAAAGAAAAGCCACCCTACTCGCAATAGGGTGGCTTTTTGGTGTTAAATTGTTCTGTTACTTTCGTTTCGCAATTACATTTTACCATGTTTTTAGATTATAATCTATTATCTTATAATTAATAGATTATCTATTTAATCAAGAAGGTTTTAATAATCTCTCCGTATTTATTTACAATATTAATTTGTTTTAAATTAGGGAAAGTGTATGGATGAACCTCTACTACTTCATCGTTCTTTAAAGTCCAATCAAATTTACTACCAATTCTAATATCCATGGTATTAGAATTCTTTACATTTTCAGCCATCGCTATTTCGTCTATACTTCTATAAAAGGGGAGATTTGTTTTTATTAGAACTTCACCTTTGTCTGTCATTTTTATTGAGTCTATTTGGTTAGCATTTACAATTTCTTGATTATAAATGCTTTTATAGCCTAGAATGATTAATACAATTATTATAAAGGTCAGTCCTACTGATAATAATTGTATTTTTTTAGTTTGTACTTTTCTAAGTTTTGTATCATCCGTAATTTGTTTTATCATTTTTTTATCTCCTCTCAATAATTCATCTAGTGATATATTAAATAAATCACTAATAGCAACAATTGTTTCTAAATCAGGATAATTTCTCCCTACTTCCCAACTTGAAACCGTTGATCTTGAAACATTTAAGATTTCTGATAATTGTTCCTGCGTTAAATTGTTTTTTAATCGTTGATTTTTAATTTCTTCTGAAATATTCATAAAACCTAACCTCCTTTATTTCATTATGAGTTATGATATCAAAAAATATAGCGATATTAGGTATCATCTATTATTTTATGTTTGCGACAATATGTAGAGTAGTTATAAATAATGATGTTGATTTAAGAATAAATAGATTTTACTTTATTTAATATTATTGTATTACTTTGTAAATCTTTGTAAGTACTTTGTAGGAAGGCTGTGTCCCTTGGTAGAGTAAGTCTGAACAGGGGTATAAGGATATAAATATCCAGAATGAGGATATAAATTACCGGTATAAGGATATAAATATCCAGAACGAGGATATAAAATACCGGTATAAGGATATAAATATCCAGAATGAGGATATAAATTACCAAAAAAGAAGTTTATTAAACTATAAAAAATTATTGTTATATCCTTATTTTATCTGTATAATATTGTCTAAGAGGTGATAATATGGAGTCTAACGAGACAGTTGTATACAGAAATGATCTAAATCTTGTACCGTTGAAAAAATTTAGATCTGTTGAAATGGATATATTTTTTGCAGTATGCAGCAAGATGAAAGATAAAGGAAACCAAGATATTCGTTTGAGTTTTGATAATTTAAAAAAGATATCAGGCCAATCAGATAAAAGTTATCGTCGATTCATACAAGATACTGATTTAATGTATCAAAAGCTGTTGACGTTAACCTATAGAACAAAAGAAAAAGGTTTAACGGAGTACTTTGTATTATTTACCAAATTTTCAATAGACGAAAATAAACAAGAAGTGTCTATCCGAGTTAATCCAGATTTAGAATACATTTTAAATGATTTACAAATTGAATTTACTAAGTATGAATTAAAAGAGTTTACAACTCTTAGTAGTAGATACACTAAGACACTTTATAGACTGCTTAAACAGTACAGAGACACAGGTTTTTATGTGGTCAATATGGATAGTTTTAGACAGATATTAGACATACCAGACAGTTATAGAATGACGGATATAGACAGACAAGTTTTGAATCCTGCAATGGAAGAGTTAAATAATATATTTAAAAATATTAGAGTTGAAAAAATTAAAAAAGGTAGATCTGTAGTAAGACTTAAATTTTTGTTTGATAAACAGGATAAGATTATTCAAGAGGATTTACCAAAAGTACCTATGTATAATTGGCTGAAAGGAAGTAATTAATATGTTGACGTTTGGAAAGTTTTCTAAACAGTACAATGTTCCCAGAGCATCTGTTTATTCGATAATGAACGATTTAGAGGAAACAAATATTGATTTATATAATGAGTGTGTTGACAGTTCAACAGGAACGAAGAAATTAACAGATGTAGGAATAAAATACATATTAGAATTAAGAGGGATTACTTCATCTAGTGAGACACTAGAAAGACAGCAATCAGACAATGTTAATACAATTGGTGTACAAGATTCAGACAAAGATGTCTTAATGGCGATAGACTTGTTAAAGAAAGAATTAGATACTCGAAATAGACAATTTGATATTCTTCAAGATAACTATAATAAGCTAGCTGAAGGGTTTAAAGAATCTAATGAAACATTGGCTGAGTTGACGAAAAATCAACAACTTTTAACTAAACAACTACAAGACAATAATTTGTATATAGAAAGTCTAAAACATAGTCAAGACAAGTCTGAGACTGTACAAGAAGGAAAAGAGACAATATTAGACAATGAAGAAGTTGACAATAAACAAAAGAAGAAAAGCTTTTTTTCTAGGTTATTTGGCTAACTGGATATTTATATCCTTAACATATTTTGAGCAGAATTTTATATCCTAACTCATGTTTATATACCATAAATAAATAAGCTCCCAGGAATATTCCTGGGAGCTTATTTTACTTATAAATCTCTCGTAGAACTTTCGTCAATATCAAAACAATAGCACTTGTTAGTAAAAAGCCAATTCCCATTCCTCTAGAAAAATCTTGAATATGAGAACTTTTGATCAATAGGCTGATTATCATTAGTATTACTCCGACAGCACTTAAAATAATAGCTCGATTGATTATTTTTTTCTCTTTATTCTCTTTTTTTAATTCATTCATCATGACAATATCCTCCTTCACTAAATGATCTAAGGAAATATCATAAATATTGCTTAATTCTACTAAACTATAAATATCAGGAATACTTCTACCTGTTTCCCAGTTAGAAATTGTTTGTCTAGAAACATGTAATTTTTGAGCAATTTCTTCTTGAGTCAAACCTGCTTGTTTACGATTATTTTTTAGTTTATCTGAAATATTCATATCAATCTCCTTAGTTTTCATTGTAGGGGTAGATTATGGATAAAACAGCCTAATCCATTTGTCATATAGGCAATGTCAAATACTTTTATCATAGTATATCATTATTTTGTTACGTATATTTTTAATCATTCTCTTCATAAAACAGCTGGATAGATTAGAATAGATAAGTAAAATAATTATGACTGTGTTATCGGCATTAATTTCAATTCAATGGTCTCCTGTTTTATTATTATTTTTTAAAATGATTTTATCTATTATCTTTAAAGTAGAATCTTGCATATTTTACCTAAAAACATGAATAAACCGACCTAATGAATGTATAAATTAGGTCGATTGTTTTATTTGCTGATTTAACAAGGATTTGAGTTCACTATTATCGTCATTTTAGTGAAGTTAAATCACAAACATAAATAAAAATTAACTTGATGATAAAAATAGAAATTAATATAAGTGTGTAAAGAATGTTCACTTTTCCCATAAAAGCTGTAAGTTTGTCCATAGTTAAAAAATGATGTCACGGGGAAAATAGTAATAAGGACAATTATTACAAGGAAAATTAAAAAAAGCTAAGGTTTCACTAAAATCGTTCTTTTTTCATAATTCTTTAATTTTTCTCCATTTTATTTACTCTATTTTTAAAAATTCCTGTAATAAATGAATAAAAAAAGGAATAATAAGAATAAATCAACAGAGGAGGAGTGAGAAAAATGGAAGAATCTATCTTATCAATAAAACTTAAAGAATATAGGCTAACTAATTCTCTTACTCAACAAGAATTGGCCGAAAAGTTAGATGTTAGTGACAAAAGCATTTCTCAATGGGAATTAGGAAATACTTATCCTAGTAAGAAAAATATTATAAAAATATCAGAATTATTAGGTATATCTATGGAATTATTATTATTAGAAGAAGTAGTTGAAGAAAAACAACACAAGAATTTAGTAACTAAGTACTTAATTCCTTTGTTATTGGTAAGTGTTTTATTCATGACAATATTTAGTTACATAAAATTAGAAACTATCAAACGTCAAGATAATGAGATAGCAGTTAAAAATAAGATATTACAACAGCAAAAAATAGATTTAGAGACAACATATGATTATCATGTAGTATTTGTTTTAATACCTAGGACACCTTATAGTGATTTTAAAGAATATATTGAAAAAAACTATAAATTGAATGATGGAATAGATGTAAATGTGCTTAATGAAGAAAATTATATAGTAATGTCGTTCATTGTAAAAGCTCATAATAATAATGAAATGGAATTATTTTTTCAAGAAATGAAAGAGAATGCTCCAGGTTTAAGTAATGCACAATATAATATTTTTTAAATAAAGGATTATTTTATAAGGTTTTTACTTAACATATTGATTGCTGAATAATAGGAAACTTAGATCTATTAGATGATTGGAACAATATACAGAGGCAATTAAAACTTATTGGAAAGATACATCAATAAGTTTAGAACAAAATAGTTCAGCATTAAAAGAAAAATATGATATAGAAATAAAAAACCTTGAAATTGAAACACAGAAAAATCCTGAATATTTTATTAAAAAGGCCAAAAAATTGAGTTCATGAATAACAGATTATTAGAATATTTCGTATAAAATATTTAAATTCACTGGTGCGTGGCACCTACACCGTTCATCACCGTTGGCTCATACTTCGCCAACAGCCTGTCCGGTCGCTTAAATGCGATTAGACAGGCTGTTTTTCGCTTATTATAAGCGATATGAGTGCCCGAAAAACATTTCCGACACTCATATACCCAAAACCTTTAGGAGTCGCCAGTTAAGTCATTCAAGGTTTACTGTCCCTCTCTACCTCCCCCCAAGCCCCCCTCCAAACTCTCCCCATTCGTCTTATTCCCTCCTTACACTCACTCATTTCGACAAAAATGAGGGATTAAAGCCTTTTGGGGGGAGGATTTAGAAAGAGACATCACTCACTCAAAAATCTTCCAGATTTTTTCTCTCCTGAAAACCTATCTGACTTTAACACACGACTCCTTAGCGTTTCTAACATCTTTTCAGATGAAAGAAACGCAATAAATCAAAAACTAAAAAGGGGGTATCCCCCCTTTTATAACCCCCAACACTCGCCGTTAGGCAGCTTCCTGAGTAGAACTCAGAAAGCTAGAACAGTTTATTTGTAAATTAAATTTGTCAAAATGAAAAAATTTTTGACAAATTAAAGTAAAATATCTCCTTTTTTTGTATATAGATAATGAAGGGGGTGAAACATATGTCAGTTTATCAACCAAAAGAGAAAAAAATATCATCATTTGGAAAAGTTCGTGACAAAAATAAAAAGATAACATCTGTCAACATTAGTAACTTTAATCCAGAAGTCGAACGTGATGTACATCTACAAACCATTGATATGTTATTAGCGTTCCAAAATAATTATGCTCTTGAAATCGGCGAAAAAATCACGCAAAATTACGCGCCAAAAACCGTTAATTAATGAAAAAAACTATGAAAATGAAAAGGAAGTGACTAAATGGCAGTCAAACCATTACAAAAGGTATTAGTCTTTGAGTTCCGTGACGCTGACAAAAAATTAAAGCGCATACAAATCGCTAATTTAAGACCTGACAATGAAATTCATGCCGAAAACATCGAAATCGTCATGGAATACATTTCAACCAATCACGCATTTAATTGGGGACCAGTCGAACCAGTTAGAGCCTACACCAAGCGTACCGAAGTTGATAGTCTCATTGAAGTAGATAATTAAAAGGAGGAAAAAATATGCCAAGTATTCCAGAAACAAGAGACAGTGCCGAATTAGAACAACATTCTTATCCAAAAGGTTTTAACAAAGCTCAAATGGCCGCAAAATTATTTGTCCCAATCGAAGGAAGTTCTAGAACAAAAGTTACCACAATGACATTAAATAATATTGATGAAACTGTTGATCGTGACGTGTCTTTATCTGTTTTAGAAGATATTTTATCTCTACAAAAAAATCAAGTCTATTTATTGTCTTATATAGACATTGATTACGGAACATCACCCTATTTTGCTAATGAATTTAGAGTAAGTTAAGGAGGAAAAAAATATGGCAAAAAAATCGAGTATGACTGAAGTTTTACATTTAGTTTTTAATGATGGAAGAAAAGATACCACTTTAAAGATTGCTCATCCAAAAGAAAATCTTACAAAAGAAATCATTGAAGACGTCATGTTATCCATTATTGAGTCAGGTGTCTTTCGTTGGGCAGGTAGTGATTCTATCGCAAAAGAAGCCTATATTCGACGAGTTTACATTGATGAATTAGTCAGTGTAGGTTAGGAGAGCCTATGACAAATGGATTAAAAATTGAAACACTCGCTCAAACTAACTACAAAAAATGCGACTTATGCGACAAAGTGAAAGACATCTTTTTTAAATTATTTGTCTATGATGCCCCCAGTTCATCAATGATTGTTGGCACCTTAGACTTATGTAAGTTTTGCGGAGAAAATGCGGGAGATTTATTAACCTTACAAACTGATCCAAAAAATATAACCACAGATTTTACGTTTGAAAATTAATGGTAGAAGATATATTAGCCATTCTAGGACAAGATATTTTTGCGATAGCTGTCTCTGCTTTTCTACTTGTGCGAGTAGAAAGTAAATTAGATGAACTAACAATAGCTATTACCAAGTTGTCTGTGAAATTATTAGATGAAAAAAAAGATTAAGGATTAATAACTCTCCCTATATTCAACATACGACAAATTTTTAAATTTGCGCCACAAAGGAGGATTTGTTTGAGAAAAAATTTTTTATCTCACCTGCTTACTGAAGGTAAAACCAAGAGTACCATTGCTGAATACGATAGACGACTTCACAAATTCGACCAATTTCTTAACGACAACGATCTATCGATTCAAGAGGTAAATACAAAAACTATCATGACATTTCGTGAGCAATTATTAAAAGATAAATTATCACACAGACGAATTAATGCGATTCTATCAACCGTTCATTGCTATTTTAATTATTTAATATTATACGGTGAAGTCAGTATCAATCCAGTACTAATCACTCTTTCGTTACCTGTTAAAAGCGTCCGAAAAGAACGATTATCTGATGAAGACCTGCAAATATTGCGCTCTTATATTGATACATGTCGTCCTAATGTTCGTTGTGCTTTTCTACTAATGCTCTCGACTGGCGCAAGAGTTGGAGAAGTCGCTCAGCTTAAAAAGAGCGACTTCTTTATAAAGAATCAACTAGTGTACATCAACATTACAGACGCAAAATGGGGCAGTGATCGAACTATTCCTATTATCGATAAAGAAGTTTCGTCTATTATTCAGCAGTATTTAGCAGAAATTGATGTGTCGAGTCAGCCGGTATTTCGAGTGAGCAAACGAACGCTCCAGCGACACATGACAAATTTTTCTAACGATACAGGGATTACCTGTCATTGTCACTTATTGAGACATACTTTTGCAGCTAAGTTGATCGAGCAAGGAGTCTCTATTGAAGTCATAAAGAATTTTTTAGGTCATAAAAATATTAATATGACCGCCCATTATACTCAGTCAGCACGAATTGATTTAAGCCAAGTTCAAGCAACTATTTGGCAAGGAAATTAACTAAAAAAGGGGATAAAACATGGTAAACGTTTTGATAGATTATGGACACGGTGGAACAGATCCAGGTGCGGTGAATGGCACACGTACCGAAGCCAACGATGTTTTACGATTAGGGAAATTGATTACTCAACAATTAAGAGAGAATGGTGTCACAGTAGATGAAACACGACAAGGAAATGAGACCGTCTCCCTGGAAAATCGCGTGAGACAAGCAGATAAAAAAGCTTACGACTATTTTGTCTCACTTCATCGTAACGCTGCAACCAATAAAGAAGCAACAGGTGTTGAAACATTTGTCTGGAAAAAAGTATTAAGTCCAGAATTGGAATTAGCGACACGAGTTCAAAAAAATCTTGTGAATTTAGGAATGAAGGATAGAGGCGTAAAAGAAGCAGATTTTTATGTCATACGAGAAACGTTTTGCCCAGCAATATTAGTTGAAGTTGGTTTTATTTCAAACGCTGAAGATAATCGCTTTTTTGATCAAAAGATTAATCAAATAGCTCATGCGATTGTGACAGCTATTTTAGACCAACTAACTATTCAATCAAATGCGTCCACTCATCATACAGTCAAACAAGGAGATACGCTGTACGCTATCTCAAAACAATACGGAAAAACAACTAAACAACTGACAGAATGGAACAATCTAAGCGATCCAAATAAAATTTATCCAGGACAGGTATTAAGAGTCGCTTAAAACACGTCTAGCCATTCATGATTAATCTGGATGGCTAGTGATTAATTAAATAATTGTAGTAGCATAGGCACTCACGCACATACCTATGTATGCCAGAAGGGGAAATCTAGATGCCCTATGTGTCAAAGACTAGAAGTCGGCTGTACAAGGCGAGTACAGGTGGTATTTAACGTAAGGAAACGGTGACTACGACCATTTAGCCATTAATAAAAACGGTAGGGGAGGAAGTCTTTTGCGGACTTCACTAGTATAGATTTTTTATACGTCTCAATATAAGTTAAATTTCAGGGGTGTTTTTCGAGCGTTGACCCGAAGTTAATCTCAACGTAGAGCTTATATGAGTTGTTCAAGGGTAAGATGAGAACGTAAAGTGAAGTGATGTTTATACCAAACATATTTTTTACTGTTTTCTAGGGCAGAGTTTGCCCAAAACCTCCTATACCCCAGTCGGTTAAATAACATTCTCCTCGAACATTCGTTTCAACATTTCACTATCTCGACAAAAAAGGAATCGCCATTTGATGGGATTCCTTTTTAATATTGAGGTAGACCAGTTGAGATTCACAATCTTGTCTAGTCAATCAGTTGGTAGGTGTGTGACTTCTCAAAAGCGGGATTATGTCAATCAATCAGTTAAATAAGCAATATTTAAATCATCCATTGCATCTTTTAACCACGGATGAAGAACAACAATATCACCTAAAGCCCAATTTATATATACTCTACAAGCTTCATCTAAAGAAATTTGTAAAGCTCTCTCTAAATCATCTAGGTAAGGCGCATTATCACTTCTATCCCATTTTATTTTATCTGCAATAAATACAAGCTTATCTAATTGAGTAGCATCTTTTCTAAGAGTTGTGTGACTTTCAATAGCTGATAATATTTCTTTATCTTTTATGCCAAATATTTCAGTAGATATAAAAACTGATTGTTTTTGATGAAGTATCATCGGTAGTTCTTTTTCTTCTTTTAAGACAACTTTATTTAACGATTCTTGTAATAGAATACGTTCTTCATTAGGTATCACTACACTTATGTCATGAAGTAATCCTGCCTTAAACGCTTTTTCTTCTGACAAACCTAAAATACTAGCCAGTCTCTGTGCTTCATTAGCCACTTCCAAAGAATGTAAAGCCGTATCTTTTTTATTGTAATGATTTAAAAATTCTTTAACTTGATCTTTTAATTCAATGTTCTCAAAATCTATTTTATACTCAACGACTGTTTTCAT
>NZ_JBSJXX010000004.1:0-4126 GCF_053667615.1 Vagococcus sp. JNUCC 83
AAAACTCCTCCTTTTTTCGTTCGAATAAGTATCATTAAGTAAACAATACCTTGTTTTAGAGTCTGATTCAAAGATTTTTTTATTGGGTTGTTAGGGCTTGCCCTGACCGTCTGAAAGACGATTAATAGAGACAACTACACGTTTTAAACATAACAAGGTTATTTTCCTGTTGAGTTTATTACTTCAGTTTAGCCAATTTTTTTTGATTACGGTTTTGTTTTTTGCAAAGGAGCTTTAGCGACTGCGTAAGTAAAATGTGAGAGTGGGTTTCTCTCACTCCTTTTTTATATCCTTTCATGTTACGCATAGAACAATTTAATCAAAAGAACTCTTTTTTAGGTGGGAAAAATAGCGTGCCTTTTTTATAATCTCTTTTAAACCTCTTTTAAACCTCTTTTAGACACCTATTGACCCTTACTGCCCCAAGGGATACAGAAATGTTTCTATGGAGTTTTGTCTGTTTATCTATGGAGTTTTGTCTGTTTATCTATGGAGTTTTGTCTGTTTATCTATGGAGTTTTGTCTGTTTATCTATGGAGTTTTTTAATAGATTACATTATAATACTACATATATTAGAAAGGAGTGATTCTTTGCCGAATGAATTAGTAAAATATCATACAGAGTTAAATACTATTCCTTTGAGAAAATTTTCCCCAGTAGAAATGAACTTGTTCTTCTCGATTATATCTAGAATGCGTGATAAAGGAGAAAAGTCTGTTAGATTTTCATTTGACCAACTTAAAGACTTAAGTGATTATAAACCGACCGCAAATAATCGTTTTATAGACGACTTGGAATCAACTTATGACAAATTAATGGATTTAAGATTTGGACGTAGAAGTCTTGACGGTTTAGAACGTGAACGATTTGTTATGTTTAACGAATTTAAAATTAAGGGGAAATCAGAAACGCCTTATGCTGAAATTCAGATCCATGAAAGAGCGATACCTTTATTAAATAATTTAGATGAATGGGTTCGTTATTCTCTAAAACAATTTACCGATTTACAAAGTAGCTACTCAAAAACCATGTTTCGTCTATTGAAACAATTCCGTACAACGGGATATGCTTATTTTTCTAAAGAAGACTTTTTCGAATTATTAGATGTCCCTAAAAGTTATAGAAAAAATTTAGGTGAAGTGGACAGGACTATTTTAAAACCCATAAAAGAAGAATTAACTCCTTTGTTTCGTGGTCTTACGATTCGAAAGAAATATGGTAAGGGTCGAGGGAAACCTGTCGTTGGATATCAGTTTTCGTTTAAACCTGAGGCAAAGAATGCAGATGATTTTTCTAAAGGGGAACGCGAAGACTTACGACAAAAATTATTCAACATCGACCACAACTCGGAGCTGACTCAAAAAGAAAAGTGGCTCGCAAAAGATAAAGTCTTGGGGTACCCTCGAGGAACACATGAGACAGACTTCCATGCTCAATCAACGACATCCTCTGAAGATGATTCATGGAAACAAGAGCTCTTGTCGCAACTCAAAAACGGTTTTTCTTAATCAGACATGCTCTCTTTTCTCCGATTCAGTTAACTCACTTGTCAGTCGAAGTTAGTCCATACTTTGTGTGATTCTTCCTCTTTCTTTACAGTGACGTTTATGGAGGGATGACCTTTTGCAAGCAAAGCCACATGCTAGCATGTGGCCCATTTTCATGTCTGAGAGGGTCTCTCGTCCATGATGTTGTGAGAGGTCTCCCACTCCCTCTTAAGACCTTAAACGAGCTCTCAAGGACGATTTAAGCGACTCTCTTTTTCTCTCTAGGGGATTGGGGAATACCCCAACCATTGACGCAACCTTCACTCTCGTTTTAGGTGGAGGAAGTGGCAAATATCGACAATGGCTATCCATTGTCTAAGCTCGCAAAACGAAAATTTCTGTTCATCCTTACCTTTTGTAAGAACTCAGTTAGCTGTCCTATGGGCGAATCATTTGATGGATTGATTGAATAACATGACTCACACTTTTCGCCCAGCGTCGTTTCACAAGGAACGCAAAAAAGGAATCCCAAGTTAACGGGATTCCTTTTTTTGATGTGAGGTAGACCATTGGTGATTCACAAAGTGAGTGTCTCAATGTGTTGGTAAGTGTGGTACTTCTTAAAATGGTGATTATGTAAAGCAGTCAGTTAAATAACTTAATTTTTATTTTCTTGCTCTTCATAAAACCATTTCATAAATAAATCTGAATCCGTTTCTTTAGCATTCATTTGTTCTTCATATCTGTAAGAACCTTTAAATTCATTTTCTTTAGCACTATAAATTATCTTCAATTCAGAAGGTATAGGCTCATTAAACTCATAACATTTTTTTTCTAATTCAAGCACATCATCTACCCCTAATTTTAAAAATTGACGTATTAAATCCTTATCTTTTGTCATTTTATTAGTTGTGTAAAGTTTATTTTTTAACTTAAAAAAAGCATTGAAACTAATATTTTTATTATAATTATATATATATATATATATATAATCCACATTATTTTCAGCAAATTCTAAAGCCAAAGATACCATTTTAGATTGTACTTTTAAAAATTCATCAGCAAAATTTTTATTCATTTTATTTCCTTTCTAATTTCGTATAAAATTATAAAAATCTATTCCATCGATAGTGTAGTTTACCTCAAATGATGATGGTCGAAGTTCTCCACTTGAATAGTTTATCTTAATATCTACGGTTACTTTTTTTCCTTCATTCAAAGCATTTGCCCAAATGTTTTCTAGTTTTTTATATTCACTTAAATTTACTTTTTGAGCTTGTGATACTAAATTATCTATATTAGGTGACCCACCAAACCTATCTCCAAATATATGCCCTGCATGGTCCCCTTTAATTTTTCCTGGAGTCTGAGAATCATGAGTCAATCTTCCTTCATGTATCTTTAAATTTAGTTTCCCCGACTTCGCTTGAACAATCCTACCTTGAGTGTCAGTTTGATAACCATAAGGATGCTCTCCTGTTTCATATTTAACATTTGGTTTTAATTTTCCATTCTCTAAATGAGAACCATCTCTCAATATATTGGGATTATTTTTGATTGATTTTTTCCCACTACTTTTATTTTTGATTGATTGACCAGTCACAGGGTCAACTAATTTTCCATTCTTTAATTTAACTTTTGGACTTAATTTTGCTTTATACTTTCCAGACGCTTTTCCAGAAGGCATGGCTAACGACAACGCTAATAAAGATAAACTCGCTTTTTTATATAACGTTAACTCATCTCCTGTAAATGGGTCAATGTTCTCTTTAATCGCTTGTAAAATGACCGTAAGTAGATCTGGTTCTGTCTCGACTTTCTTTGGTGGAAAGAGTGACGTTTTGTATTTTTCATTCATTCGCAATTCTTCTGACGTAATATTCGTCGGGCTCTTTACATACAAGTAACGACCTAAATGAGAGACCCATTGTTTAGAGCGTCCTTTTTTAAAATCTTCTAGTTCTTGCTTTGCCAATTTCTTCTCATAGTTTTTTACATCCGTTAACCAGTCCATATCACTCTTACTAGGTGCGACAAACGTTGATCCATTAAATGAATGAGCTGCAACATCTGCCCCTTTATTAATGGCTTGCTCCAAGCTATCAAGGTCAGAAAAAATCTCACGTGATGACCGATGAAAAGCACGTAATTTTTCACGCTTTTTCTCTAATTTCTTTTTCGCTTTTTCAAGTGCCGCAATACTATTGGACAATCCCTGTTGGGCTTTTCTAGCGCTCCCTCTTTCTTCGGAAGGTAATTGCGATGCTAACTGTCTTAATTGTGATTGTTGGGCTTTTTTGGCTTCAATCTGTTTACGTAGTTTATTAATTTTATCATTTAATTCTGATTCTTTTAAGCTCACACTATCCACTTGAGAGACATATACTTCAGGAAACTTTTGAACGGCTCTTTCTGCAGCCTCCGTATAGAGACGACCTGCTTTAACTAATGGAATTAACACATTAGTATAATGTCTTTTTGCCGCATCATAGGCAGCACCCGTTAGCATAGGACTATTTAAGGCAAACTGATTAATGGCACGTTCCATTTCATCATAGCCTTGTTTCTTTTGCGCCGCCATTCGTTTAAAACTCGATGCTTGCGCTCTTGAGGCGGATAAATCCATATCAATACTCAC
>NZ_JBSJXX010000005.1:0-5035 GCF_053667615.1 Vagococcus sp. JNUCC 83
GTCATCTAAATCCTTTCATATTTAATTTAAATGAATTTGCTTGATTAGTATCTTCCTCTGCAGCATTATCCGCTGATTCTTTTAAAGCTTTTCCTAATAAACTAATTTGTTTCTCCACTTTTTTCAGTTTACTCTTTAATTCATTCGATGTTAATTTGTTGTAACATCTTGGTTTACCATTTTCAAAATACGGAGCATTCATTTGAAATATTTCCTCAATATCAGCTGTGGTTAATTCAGAATATTCCCCTCCATTTTGATTTGCTTGAACAGATTTTAAAAATTTATTCATTTCTTGTTCTTGTTGCATTTCAAAGCGTTCAATATCTCGATAAATATCACTAACTTCTTTTGACATTGCTGCAAATAATTTAGAATGTCCTTTTAAAGCTTTCACGTCATAAAAGATTCTAACTGAACCGTCTGAATTAAAAAAAGAAGTAAAAGATTCGCTTAAATGGGCTAAAATCATTCCTCTAATACCTGTTTGAATATAATAACTTTTTCCTATACGTTTAAATAATGCTGGCAAATAAGGAACAACGTCATCGTGATGACGATAATCTGTAATTAGATGATCAAATTCACCATTATCAATTTTTTTTTGAAGTGATTTAGGTAATAAAAAATATGGTAAAGCTGCAGCATAAGTTATTGTTTCTTTACCTTTCAAAACACCCATGAATTGTGCTAAAGCTCCTCCTAGGCTATGCCCTGTAAAATCATAATTATTGGTTCCACGTCCATATTTTTTTGATTTCAACGTATCATTAACCCATTTTTCGTATACATAAAATTGATTATTTTCTCTGATAGAATCAGCATAGTCTTTCCCTAAATAATCATTTTTTTCAACTTCTATTAAACTATCATATCTGGTTCCCGTACTTAAATCTTTAACATTTGTAAGCCAATCTTGCCCGTCTTTAGTTCCTCTTGACACAAAAGTAATATTTGGTTGAAACGAAGAATCGGCTTTCATTTGATCCCAATCTGATTTTGAAACAACAGCCATTGCTTGAAGTCCTGTTTTTGAATCATCTACTGATGTTATAACTCGATATTCTTGCCCCTTAATAATTATTGGCGTATTTTCTTTAAGATAAGCATCATCATATACGATATCAGAAAACTCCCAATAGACTTCGGCTGAATAATTAGACATAATTCTCCTCCTTTTTATAATACGTGGTATAATTTTATCATATGCTAGGAGGATTTTATGAAAAAAAAATGGGTTGCTATCCCTTTTATTATCTTAATAATTGTAATAACTATTATATTTTTGAGAGGACAATATAAAATGACTGAACAAATAAAACTAGATAAATATTTAACTTCACAAAAATCAAGAATTGAAAAATATTTAAAATATAATTATAACAACATAGATACTATTGAATTTCTTGAAATTACAAATACTCCCATGGGTGCCATTCATATATCTGGAAAGATTAATAAAAATATTGATTTTACTGCTAGGAGTAGAGGTTTAGAAGATGACATTGAGTATGTTGATGGAATGCCTGGAGATTTTCATGATAAAAATTTAAAAAAAGATTTAAATGGTAAAACTAAATCTGTTTCTGAAATTGAAGAGGAGGAAAGAAATTCTTTAAGTTTTAATGAAAAAATGGACTTGTTAAATAAAAAGAATAAAGAAAGAAAATCTAGTTTAGGATAAATGATGGGTTGTTAGGGCTTGCCCTGACCGTCTGAAAGACGATTAAACAAGATAATTAATCAGTTTTAAACTAGTATAGCTTTATAATCCCTTATTTTTTCGTCTTAAGCCTATCCAGTCGTTCTTTGAAAAAATGGTTTAAGGTTTTGCAAAGGAGCTTTAGCGACTGCGTGAGTATAATGTGAGAGTGTTTTTCTCTCACTCCTTTTTATGCTAGACTTGTTTTACCGTTAAAGTCGGTAGCTAAGAATAGCTAATTAGGGTCAAAGAGAACTCTCTTTGGCTCTTTTTTTAGTCTGATTTTCTTTTATATATATTATATATATATTTTATATATATTTTAAAACCTTTTTAAGCACGCTGTATCCCTTGTCGCTGTAAGGATTTGCTGCTAGTACCCACCACAAATTGTATGAGTACCCACCACAAATTGTATGAGTACCCACCACAAATTGTATGAGTACCCACCACAAATTGTATGAGTACCCACCACAAATTGTATGAGTACCCACCACAAATTGTATGAGTACCCACCACCCACTGTTTACACTCATAGGTGGTTGTTATATAATCAGTTATTGTAAGGGGGCTGTGAAATGAGTGATAAGACTCTGAAAGTCAATTATAAAAACGAATTAAATATGGTACCGATGAAAGATTTTAACTCTAAAGAAATGGACTTGTTTTTTTCGATTTGTGCCAAAATAAAAAATCAAGATTTACAAAACATTCGCTTTTATTTTGAGGATTTAAAAGAAATGAGCGACTATCAATTTACAGGGAATACAAGATTTATTAACGATTTAGAGAATGTTTATAAAAAAATGTTGGGCTTAACTTATCGAACAGAAGACATTGATGATAATGGAGACGAGATTATCCGTCATTTTATTCTGTTTAATGAGTTTCAAATCAATAAAACACAACAATTCGTTGATATTTCGGTCAATCCTAAACTTGAACATGTTCTTAATAATCTAACCACTAATTATTCAAAGTTTGAACTGTCTGCGTTTACTCAAATTAAATCAAGATATACAAAAACGTTATTTAGATTATTAATGCAATTTAAATCTACTGGTCTTTATGTTGTGTCTTTTGACGAATTTAAGAACATATTAGATATACCGCAGTCTTACAGAACAGACCAAATAAATTCAAGGATTTTAAACCCTGCATTAGATGAATTACAAACGTATTTTAAAGATTTAAAACTTGAAAAAATAAAAGCCAGAAAAGGCAATAAAATTGAGAAACTAAAATTTACCTTTAATGGCTTACAATCAGATTTGCCGAAAGTTCCGTTGCATAACTGGTTACAGCAATAAAAAAACTTGTCCCCTTACAATTAAGCAAGTAGACAAGTTCACACAATCCTCGAAGATTGCTAATTCATTTTAGCATATTGGTGTGGACTTTCTAAATATATAAAAAATATTGGAGGTTCTTCAGATTGCAAGGTTTCATGATTTAAAGAGAGTGTATGAGGATAAAGTCTAGCCTCAAATTTGGGAATTATTTATAAAGTATAATTATACTTATGTGACATAAGAAAAATATTAGATATACAAATAGTTTGATAACTTGTTACGAAATAAGCTGATTAAGGTTTTAAGCAATCATGAAAAAATGGATAAACAGATCCATTTTTTCATGATTGCTTTTTTGATTTTTGAGTGGACAGCTAAAAGCAAAAAATGGGGTTTGGGGCATGCCCCAAAATTTAAAAAAATAAAAAGCTAAATTTGAAAATTTATCCATTTTCAAATTTAACTTTTTTTATTTTTCAGCAAGTGGATATCCACTTGCTATGCTTGCCAGAGTGAGAGTATCCAATTTAACAAAATAACTTTAAGTGTATTTTTTTTGTTTTGTTATGTTTCGATTGTGGTATGTTCAAGTATGTTCTAAGATATGTTCCAATATGTTCTTGAGTATGTTCAATCAGAACATAAACTATGTTCTAATATGTTCTCAAGTATGTTCAATCAGAACATAAAGTATGTTTTAGTATGTTCCTAGGTATGTTCTAATATGTTCAAAAAAATTAAATAATGCGTCACGAAAAAGAGATTGAAATCCAATAGGCACCGCCTATTCGTCACAAAGTGACGTCAGGTTTCTATTATGCTCTTTGTTTTTGTCCTTTTTTCTTTCTTGGATAAATCAACTAATTCATGTCTTAAATCTATTATAGCTATATTTATTATTTTTATTGCTTTACACATTAAAAATAATAAATAGATTTTGAACAAAAAAATTTATTTAAGTGGTTCAACAGACATATCGTTCATGGTGATTATCGTTTGGATAGTCGTTTTTACCACTTTATTTTCGTTTTAAGGCATTTTATTCCTACTTAGGTCTATTTATATTATATTGATTTAAAATCCGTTAGGACGCAAAATAAGTCGTTTTTTTGACAGTTGGGTTGTTAAGGTTTGACCTGACCGTCTGAAAGACATTTAAAACAGGTAACGAGTTGGATAAAAGGTAGCCTCGTTTTATCCTTTTTAACTGGCTTCTTTTTTTGAATAACACGACACGTCCTTTTCGCATAAAGTCGTTTCACAAAGAACGCAAAAAAGGAATCCCGTTAACTTGGGATTCCTTTTTTTGACTTTAGGTAGACCATTGATGATTCACAAAGTGAGTGTCTCGATGTGTTGGTAGATGTGGTACTTCTTTAAAGCGAGATTATGGAAACCATGTGGTTAAATAACTATTATCCCGTACCAAATATAAACATATACATTATTGGTAAAAATACAAATGACCAAGCAATACAAACTACTCCAAACAATATACTTGCCCATAAAAATTTGTTTTCCCAAGTATCTCTATACTTAGAAATGAAATAACCTTCTAAAAAATAAGGAGATGCTAATAAACTAATTACTAAAATTATAATATACATACCTACTTTCCTAATCTCTATTATTTTAAATTACTAGACAGATCTTGAATCGTATTTGTATTTTTTCTAACGACTTCTATAGATCCTTCCAAAGCTTTTCCTGAATTTCCTTTAATCATAGTTGGAGCCATATTTTTATACTCTTTAATAAACTTATTTAAATCTTCTGTTTTATCTTTTAAAGAATTTTGTTTTTTATTTGTTTCTTGCGACAATAATTTAAACTGTTTTTGGCTAGCCTTTATTAAAGCTAATGTTTGAAGTCGTTTTTTTTCTAATTTCTTATAACGTGCTAGTTCTGATTCTAAAACAGCTATATTCGTTGAATTAAATGTTATATTCTGCTTACTAATTGGCTTTTTAGATTCTTTGTAGTAATTTTCTATTTTTTGTTGATAAAGGTTAATTTGTGGTTGATATGATAAATTGAGCAT
>NZ_JBSJXX010000006.1:0-4863 GCF_053667615.1 Vagococcus sp. JNUCC 83
GTTTATTCCTCCAAAATCACTCATTCAAGTTCATACTTGATTATATATAAACAGATTGTAATAATCAAGTACAAGTTTGATTGTCTTTGATTTCACTAGGTATAATTTGATTTATGTTAACTCATTAATTTAATTCATTAATTTGTTGAGTTTAGTGAACTCTAATTTCTAAAAAATTTTGATGATACTTTGCAAATAATTGCTCATTTTCTACAACGGCTGAAATTTTCCCTGAATAATTTGACATATTTTTTATCTTTATTTCGTACCTTTTATTATTAGTAACATCAAAAGTTTTTCTCCTGTAAATTTACTGATACAGACTGTATAAGATTAGCTCATATATAGAAATTGCTTTTATTTTTTTAACTTTGCAACAGAACCCTATTTTTTCTTTCGTTTAGATTGTTGGTACTCATGACTCTCTTTCACTGCCTGAGCAAATTGATACATTTCTTTAACTCGTTCCGCTTCAGAAAAAGTATCAGACAATAAATTAGTTAGTCGTTGCTGAATGTCGTCCAATTCTTTAATAGCCCTCATAACTCCTAATGGATTATCTTTATTTTCTTCAAGCATTTGGTTCTTTAGTTGAGGTTTTGTTTGTTTCCATGAATCTTCTAAATCATTTATAGACTTTTTAATATTACCAGTAATATTAAACACCCCTCTTACTCATTAAAATTTATCGAGTGTCTTTTGTTGTTGGTCGAATACTTCTGTAACTTTCTTACCAAATTGACCTTTAACAGTTGCCTGTAATCCTGTTGTTGCCTTAGAAATTGAAGCTTTTGCCGATTTACTTTCTTGTTCACCTGAAGATTTTACCTTCTTTTTTAATTTTCCCATTGAATTAACACCAGAACGTCCCACTGCTCTTACTTTTGATTTTTGAACATTTTTTTTAAACTCTTTTAATAGCTTTTCAAGTACTTCTGACAAAATTAATCACCTTCTCTTGTCTTTTTTAAATCATTACGATAAGTTTGTTCTAACTCATCTTTTTTAACTAGTAGTTTTCTTCTTTCATGACTCAATGTTAACGTATACTCTTCTTCTAACATCGATAACTCCTTACGAGATTCGTTTAAAATTTCATTTGAATCTTCAGAATTGTTTAGTAGATGACGTATCTCTGCATAAGCATCATCAGCTATTTGTTGGCCCTTCCTTTGAAAATGTTTTATTTCATCTTCTTGTTCTTCCAATTCTCGCACTTTTTGTTGGTAATTTTTTAATAGTCTTTCTTCTTTATTAGTCACTAAAAATTCTCCTTTTATTAACTCATTAATTGACGAGCCAGATCACTATCTCTTTGTACAAGTTCAGCTATTTTAGATTTTATTTCTGACGATAAGCGACTAAATGTCTCATCCATCTGACTGACTTTATCAATTTTTGTTCTAAAGTATTCACTTGGAATTGTGACCATTCTTTGTTTTGTACATCCAACTGATGATAAAACCTCCATTACTTCATGATAACTAAGTTCAGGAGCGCTATTTAATGCTTCTGAACGTTTTTTTTCCCATAATCTCTCTAAGTCATTTATCCCATCTTTATATATCTTTAATAACATTTCCATTGCCAATGAAAAAGAAGCTGAAGCTGATTGAATAACTGTAAGTGCTTGGCTATCATCTAAATATATCTGTTCATTGTAAGATATACCGCCTCCACTTTTTTGAAACTTAGCTCTTAATTTATTAAGTTTAGAAAAACTTTCAATTTGTTCTTGTAAAAGTTTATTTTCTTTCTTTAATTTATCAAATAGTAAACGACGATTCTTAGTATTTCCTAAATGCTCCTTAACTGTACGCATTGTTTGATTATTTGCAATAATTTGTTGAGCTAGTAACGTTTGCTCAATTGAAATGCCACCATTCAAATCAGAATAAATGGCAATTTCTCCATATTTATTAATATAATTTCCATTTTTATCCAATTTAAACTGTTCTCTCGAATGTCCTGCTGTTTTCCATCCAGCATTATCTATTCCTATACTTAAAAAAGGTATCTTTTGTTGACCACCAGTTAAAAATCCACTTGTTACAATGTCTGATGTATCGTATATATTAATTATTTGGCCTTTATATTTTTTTATCTGTTCATCAGTTAACCCTGATCCGGCAGCTCCATAAGTAATGCTGTCATAACCTAATATAACGGCTACATAAATTGCTTCAGCTCCCCCTAATGAATGTCCATTCATTGAAGTAGTTTAGTGATTTCACAAGAAATGAAAAAAAGGAATACCAATTATAAGGGATTCCTTTTTTGTATTGAGATAGACCGATTGTGAATCACAATCTCACAAAGGCAATGTGTCGGTTTAATAGGAACTTCTTAAAAGCGAGATTATGTTAATCAACGAGATAAATAACTATTTCTTACTTCTGTTTCATCAATCTCAATCCATTAAGTGTTACTAATAAAGTTGCTCCCATATCTGCAACAATAGCAATCCAAAGTGATAACCATCCTGGAATAATTAGCAATAAAGCTAAGAATTTAATGCTTAAAGAGAAAGTAATATTTTGTTTTATAATTTTTAATGTTTTTCGACTAAGATTAACAATAAACGGTAACTTTTGTAAATCATCACCCATTAAGGCAACATCAGCTGTTTCTAAAGCAGTGTCCGTTCCAGCCCCACCCATTGCAATCCCAACAGTTGCTGATGCTAACGCAGGAGCATCATTTACTCCGTCTCCTACCATAGCCACTTTTCCATACTTTTCTTTAAGCTCTTTAATATAATCTAACTTATCTTGTGGCATTAAATCACCTTTAATGTCTGTCACACCAACTTGTTCTCCAATTGATTTAGCTGTTCTGATATTGTCACCAGTTAACATAATTGTATGTTCAATACCTAACTGATGAAGCTTAGCGATTACTTCTGAACTTGACTTTCTTAATTCATCAGCAACTGCGATAATTGCCAAAATATTTTGTGCTGTTCCAAAAATCATGACGGTTTTTCCTTGCTCTTGTAACTTCTCATAATTTTTCATGACACTAGCTTGCCTAATTAATTCTGAATCAAATAATTTAGGACTTCCAACAAAATAAGTTGTACCTTGATAATCACCTTTAATTCCTTTACCAGTTACTGATTTAAAATTCATAATATCGATCATTTGATAGTTTGACTCTCTTCTATCAGCTTCTTTAAGAATGGCTGAAGCTAAAGGATGTTGAGAAAGTATTTCTAACGCTGAAATGATAGATAAGTACTGATTTTCTTGATTTGTGTCACTTACAACAAAGTCTGTTACAGAAGGCATTCCTTTGGTTAAAGTCCCTGTTTTATCAAAAGCGATTGCTTTTAATCCTCCGATTTCTTCGAGATAAATACCTCCTTTTACCAGCACACCATTTTTAGCTGAATTTCCAATAGCTGAAACGATTGAAACAGGTGTTGAGATAACTAATGAACAAGGACAACCAACTACTAATAGTGATAAACCCTGGTACAACCACTTATTCCAATCACCACCAAAAAACAATGGTGGAATAATGATAATTAAAGCCGAAATAGCCATGATAGAAGGGGTATAGTATTTAGCAAAGTTATCAACGAATGCTTGTGCAGGTGCTCGTTCTCCTTGTGCTTCTTCCACTAAATGAATGATTTTAGCAATGGTTGTATCATTAACATGTTTAGTCACTTCCACTTCTAAAATTCCCTCTTCATTTAAAGTTCCTGCAAAAATTTCGTCCTTAATTTGTTTTTCAATTGGAACAGACTCACCCGTTATTGCTGCTTGATTAACAGCAGAATGTCCTTTAATGACTATCCCATCCATAGCTATTTTTTGCCCTGGTTTAATAATCATGATATCTCCTATTTGAATATCAGAAACATTTATCATTTTTTCTTCGTTATTTCTTCTAATCAAAGCTTCTTTTGGTGCTATATCCATTAACGAACGAATAGATTGTCTTGCTCTATCCATCGAAAATCGTTCAAGGGCTTCACTAACAGCGAATAAGATAACTACAATAGAACCTTCAGCCCATTCACCTATAATTGATGCGCCTATAATTGCTACTGTCATTAAAACTTCCATTGAAAAGTTTAATTTAAGTAAATCCTTAATTCCTTCTGTAAATAAACTAAATCCACCAATAACGATAGCTGATATAAATAAGCTTTTAGTTATGATATCATTCTCGCCTACAGTAGCTCTAAAATAAAAAGCTATCGCTATTAATATTACTGAAATAACTAATTTCCAATTACGTTTCAAGAAAGAGTCTTTCTGTCCCCCTTCAGATTCTTGATTGTCCTCATCTTGAATAATTAGATTTTCAAAAGCTCCAGCAGACTTAATTTCTTGAATGGAAGATGTTCCCTCAACTTTAATTTTTCCAGCACCAAAGTTTACTTTTGCATCTGTTACACCTTCAATACTTTTAACATTTTTTTCAAATTTAGCAGCACAATTCGTACAGCTTAATCCCTCTACTCGGTATGTTTTACTAGCAGTTTCTTTACTCATAGCTATCACCCTGTTCTAGTTGTTTTCCTAAATTTATCAATTCAACAATCCTATCATCAGAACTAAAATAATAAACTAATTTGCCTATTTTTTTACTATCTACAACACCTAATTTTTTTAATGATTGCAAATGATGTGATGTATTTGCCATAGTTGCTCCAATAATATTGGCTACGTCACATACACATAGTTGATCTTCATAAGCTAAAGCATGTAATATTTTGAATCTATTTTCATCTGATAAAATTTTAAATAAAGAACTTAGATCTTTGCTATTAGTATTTTTTAATCTCTCTTTTGAATTAGTTACTTGCTCCTCATGAATACAAGTAATCTCACATATTTCATTTGTCAC